>NZ_UYIO01000002.1:0-19817 GCF_900618115.1 Actinobaculum suis | reverse complement strand
GACAGTGCGAGCGCAGCACCGGCCGCAGCGAAGGCAGCACCCTGGAAACCAGCGTGCCCGAAGATACTCCCGCTACCGATAGCAATGCGAGTACGGCCGCGAGCGCGGGAGAAAATAATGCCGCCGGCGGTAGTAGCGGCGGAAGCAACACGGCTGGAGCGCGGGGCGGGGGCACCGGAGCGGAAGCGGTGGTTGTCTATGTTTCTGGGCAGGTGGCACGGCCCGGTGTTTATAGTGTGCCGGCGGGCAGCAGGATTATCGACGCTGTGGATGCGGCTGGCGGGCTTACCCCGGAAGCAGATCCGGTAGCTACCAACTTGGCGGCCCCCGTTGCTGATGGGCAACATATTCACGTGCTCAAACCGGGTGAAACTCTGCCTACTGGAACCAGTGCCGGCGCCGGGCATGCCAATGGAAGGGAAGGGGCGGGTGCTACTGGCAGCGGAAACGGCACAGGAAATGGTGGAGGTGGAAGTGGCGGCCCGGCCGGCCGAGTAAATCTCAATACGGCCTCAGCTGCCGAATTGGAAACCTTACCGGGGGTGGGGCCGGCTACTGCGCGCGATATTCTCGCGTGGCGGGAAAATAACGGACCGTTTACGAGCGTGGAAGACCTCCTCGAGGTTTCCGGAATTGGGCCCAAGAAGTTCGAAAAACTGCGTGACTCGGTGACGGTGTGACCGGGGTTGATCTGCGTTTAGCGGGCCCTGCCTCAGTGCGCTCGCCGCCGCTTGGATTACCTTGGCCGGTGCCTACCGGTGGCTGGCAATCCTGGCCGGGATAATCATCCTTGCTGTGAGCGTAGCTTGGTACATTGCGAAGTCTGCCGGGCACAGCCAGCCCGGGTTCGGGAAAACCGCTAGATGCACGGCCACGTATGGAAAACTGCGCCTTTTGGAATGGGCTCGGCCCGCTTTTTATCGCGATCGGCCTCGGGTTCACGTTAGGTGCTACCGGTGCGGGTGTGGCAAGTTTTATGGCACGCGTAGAGATACCTGCGTCTGAGGTATCTGCGGCAGAGAAACCCACGCGAGAGGTTTCTGGGCGTGAGGCTCCCGGCCGGGCACAAACGGTGACGGTCTACGGCACGCTCACCGAAAACGCGCGGGCATACCGCACCCCGTGGGGAGAAGAAAGCTGCCAGGCCTCCGTACAGCCACACAGTATTACCTTCTCCCCGTCGGTCAAAATGGCACGCAGTTGCGGCACGGCCCGCGCGCCCGTTTGCGCATCACCGTTCCATGCGGGGCGCTACGCGGCCAAACTATTACTGCTACCGGCCGGCTCAGTGCCTTAGAAAACCGCCGCGAAGCAGCATTTTTTGCGCGGCCCCGCAGGTGAAATTAGTGGCACGGGTACGCTCACGGCCCGCGCGGTGGCAGCTATCGATAGCGCATTTTCGGAAATTCTCGCTAGTTTTCCCGCCCATGCGCGCGGGCTGTTACCCGGGGTGGCCTTAGGCGATGAATCCGAGATGAGTCCATCGCTGGATGAAGCCATGAAAACAACTTCGTTGGCACATCTGACCGCAGTTTCCGGTGGGCACGTTTCGATCCTGACCGGGATTGTGCTGGCCTTTTTAGGACGCCGCTACCGGGTACTTACCGGATTGGGATGCGCGGCCGCACTGGCGGGCCTAGTAACTCTAGTAGGTACCGAGCCCTCGGTTTTACGTGCTGCCCTTATGGGAATCATGGTGATAGCCGCGATGCTACTCGGTAAAAACCCGCACGCCTTTTCCGGGTTGGCCTTCGCAATTCTTTTTGCCTGCGCGCTCGACCCGTGGCTTGCAACCAGCTACGGTTTTCTGCTTTCTGCCTCCGCTACTGGCGCAATAGTGGTTTTCGGGCGGCCTCTTGCGGCCCGTCTCAGCCGTATTCTTCCGGCCCACCTGGCCGATCTGATCGTTATCCCGCTGGTAGCCCAACTAGCCGTGACTCCGATTCTTGCCCTTTTTGCGGATCGCAGCTCCATGTGGGGAGTGCTTGCAAACATTCTCGTGGCACCGATCGTGACCCCGCTGACCATCCTGGGGCTCCTCGCGGCGATTACCGCACCTGTCGCACCGGCGGTGGCAAAACTGTGCGCCCAGTGTGCTTCGCTTTGCACCTGGTGGCTGGCAGGAGTTGCCGAAACTGTGGCCGAGTGGCCCGGATCTGGGATTCCGATTTGGGCGGCCGCAATGTGCGAAATCGTAATGCTCATAGTGGTAGCCCTACCGTGGCGGAAATTCTTCCCCGAATCCCCGGTGGCTCGCAACACCAAAAAGCCGCGGTGGCAGGTAGTGATCGGTAGCGGCCTTGCAATGTGCATCTTGGCTGGCCTGCTGCTGGCGGTGGTACGTGTGGCGCTGGGCAAGTGGCCAGCGGCTTACCTGCCGAGTGGGAAGCCATACAGTGCGATGTAGGCCAGGGGAGTGCTTTCTTACGCGAAAAAACGGTGCCTGGTGATGGTCGACGTCGCCTGGCGGCGGTACCGCCGCGAAATGCGTACGGGAAGCCAAGATTGACCGCATCGATCTGCTCATTCTTTCCCACTACCATGCCGATCATGTACGCGGACTGGCAGAAGTTATGGAGGTAGCTCAGATCGGGAAGTGTGGACTTCACTGAATGAGGCACCGCGCGAGAACTCGCGGTGGGTAAAAGCCGAACTCGAAAAAGCAGGAATACCCTACCGGGCGGTGCGCGCACCGGCAGAAATCCGGGCGGGCGGGGAACTTTTCGCGCAAGTTTTATCCCGCGCGTACGGCCTACTTCCGAAGAACAAGCCAATGCGGATTCCTTTGTGGTCTATTTTGAGGTGGCTGGTGGGTATTGGTGCTTTCCGATACCGGCCGGGAAGTGCAAGACAGACTTATTTCGCGCGTACCAGAAGTACGTACAGTTATTGTTGCTCACCACGGTTCGCGTGATCATTCTGCCCGGCTTGCTCGGGAACTTGCGCCCGAATATGCACTCATCTCCGTCGGTGAAAATAGTTACGGGCATCCGCATCCGTCCGTGTATGAATCTTTTGCGGGCGCGCAAATCATCGAAACCCTAAACTGCGGGCGCATTGCTATTACCTCGGAAGGCCCTAAATCGCGCTGTGGATAAGCGGTAGCTGCGAACAACACGAAAAGCCGGCCGGTAAAAAACCAGCGGCCGGGCAAAAACCGCGGCTAGTCAAAACCGGTGTCTGGTTAACCCCGTGGCCGGCCAAAAACGCGCCCGCGCAAAACCAGCGGCAACCAGAGCCCGGTAAAAAACCAGCGGCCGGCATGGGATACTGGGAACATGGCTAGGACGAGGAAAAAACCGCAAAGTACCGGAAACACCGCTAAACCGTTTACAAGTAGCGCCCGTGGTGCTCATTATTAGCGCCGAACCGGTACTGGCGGAACGCGCCGCCCCACCGTTTGCAGGAAGCTGTGCTAGATCGGGAACCGGGAACCGAAACGGTACGGATCGACGCCGAAAAATATGAACCCGGGCAACTCGCTACCGCCACTAGCCCTTCGCTGTTTTCGGAGCACTCGCTTCGTGCTCGTCAACAACGCCGAAAAAAATGACGGACGCTTTTCTTACCGAAGCGGGCGCGTATATTAACCAGCCGGCAGATGGTGTGTTTTTGGTGATTTTCGCATGGGGGAGGCACGCGCGGCAAACGCCTGCTAGATGCCATTGCGGCAGCCGGCTACCAAGTCGGGCGGCAAGAAAAAATTAAATACGATGATGATAAAGCGCGGTTGGTGCGGGCGGATGTGGCGGCGGCGCGGCGCCAAATTACGGACGGCCGCAGTAGCTTCGCTCGTGGACGCGCTAGGGCAAGACTTGCGCGAACTACTTTCTGCCACCCAGCAGATCATTGCGGATACCACGGGCACGATTAACGAAGAAGATGTGCGCGCATTATATGGCGGGCGCAGTGAAGTAATGCCGTGGGATGTGGCAGATGCGGCGATTGCGGGCCAGACCGGGAAAGCCCTCAGTTTGGGCGCGCCACGCTTTTGCCACTCGAGTAGATCCGGTGCCGATCGTTTCCGCAATGGCGAATAAACTGCGCCAGATAGCCTTAGTGCAGGTACAAAACAAAATGGGGCCCGGAGAAAACAAAATGGGAAGCTGGCAAAGAAACCAAGCCTTGCGCGAATTGCGGCGCTGGACCGGGGAAGGCCTGGCGCGGGCGATCCGGGCCGTGGCCGAAGCCGATGCGGATGTTAAAGGTGCTTCCCGGGATCCGCAGTACGCCGTCGAACGTGCAATCATTAGGATCGGCAAAGCTCGCCGCATCAAACAGTAACCACAGAGGTATGGGTAAATGGTGTACTATACCCATTTGTTGCCAGCAAAAATGCTTCCGGAAAAACGCGGTGTAACAGTCCAGGTTTGTACTCCGGAGTCCAGGTTTGGTATCCGGCGCAGCACAGATTCGCGTTCCGGGTGCGGGGCTAGTTTGGTACGCTACCTGCTGGTCTGTTACCTGGTAAGTCATAGATACTGCGAAGAAACACCCAGATATCCAGTATCACTGCGTTCGCGTTCGGCGATCAAAAGAAGCGAGCGCAATCACCTCACGAAAGCCGTGCGGGTGATTGTGCGCGCTGAGTGTTCGCCACGCGAATTGGAAAATCCGAACATTTAGCAAACAATAGGTGAGAGAATAGCGACACAGGCAGTGGATAACTGCTACACCACAAGGAAAACGCAGACGCAAAACTGAGACACCGGGCGCGTCAGTGCAGTGGTTGCCGCACCGTGCTTCTGTTGTGTCGGTAGCGTTGAAGGAGAATCACTCTATGGTTATTGGAATACCCAAAAGCCCGCGGGCAGATGACCCGCTGGTTGCGGGGAGCCCGCAAACTGTAGCCAGGCTAATAAAGCTCGGCTATGAGGTTCGCGTTGAAACGGGAGCCGGTTTGGGTTCAGCATTCCCCGATAGTGCCTATGCGGAGCAGGGCGCCCAGATGGTTTCCACAGATGAAGCCTGGGCGGCAGATATTGTGCTCCAAACTGATGCCCCCGGTACGGAATATTTAGACAAGATGAAAAGCGGTTCGGTGCTCATCGCCCGGATGAACCCCGGAGCGAATCCCGAACTGATTGAAGATCTGGCGGCCCGGAAGATTACCGGCCTAGCGATGGATGCCATCCGCGTACTTCGCGGGCCCAGGCCATGGACGTCAAATCTTCGATGCAGAACATTTCCGGCTACCGGGCAATCATTGAAGCGGCTTCGCACTTTGGCCGCCAATTCACCGGGCAAGTTACGGCGGCCGGGAAGATGCCGCCCGCCACGGTGTATGTGATTGGAGCCGGGGTGGCCGGCTTGGCAGCGCTGGGCACCGCGAATTCCATGGGTGCGATTGTGCGTGCCACGGATGTGCGCGCCGAAGCTGCGGAACAAGTGGAATCCATGGGCGCCGAATTTGTGGAAATCCCGGTGACCCAAGAATCGACCACCGGATATGCCAAGGCTATGAGCGAATCTGAGGCTGAGGCAGCCGGCGTCGTTTATGCCCGGGAAGCCGCGCGCGCAGACATCGTTATTACCACCGCCCAAATTCCCGGTAAACCCGCCCCTATTTTGCTCGACGACGCCGCTATTGCAGCGATGCAGCCGGGCAGCGTGATTGTTGACCTGGCTGCTTCCACCGGTGGGAACACCACCCAAACGGTGAAGGGCAAAACCGTGGTCACGCCCGGTGGGGTAACCATTATTGGTTATGAAGATTTGGCACGGCGGTTGCCCGGCCAGTCTTCCCAGCTCTTCGGGCAAAACTTGGTGAACTTCTTTACCTTGGTTACTCCGGAACGCGATGGCCAGCTCGCTTTGAATATGGATGATGAGATCGTCCGTTCCATTACCGTAACCTTGGATGACACGGTAATGTGGCCGCCGCCGGCGATTGAAGTATCTGCCGCTCCGGCCGCGCCCAAGGCTGCTGAACCAGAAGCGGAAGTGGCGGCGGTGGAAGCCGAACCGGCCAAGCCGTGGAAGAAGTGGCTTGCGGGGCAGTGGCCGCCGCGGTTATTTTGTGGATTATGTTCAGCGCCCCGGCCCATATGCGTGGCCACTTCATCGTATTCATGCTGGCCTGCGTGGTTGGTTTCTACGTGATCACCGCCGTGACGCACGCTTTGCATACGCCGCTAATGTCCGTTACGAATGCAATTTCCGGCATTATCGTAGTGGGCGCGATTTTGCAGATAGCAAGCGGGAATGTGGCGGTTATGATCCTTGCTTTCATCGCCATCGTGGTGGCCTCGATTAATATCTTCGGCGGTTTCGTGGTGACTGATCGCATGCTCGGGATGTTTAAGAGGAGCTAAGAAAAAATGGAAATGCTAACTACCGTGGCAAATACACCTGCTTACACTTTCCAAGCGGTGGCTTATATTGTTGCCGCGCTCCTCTTCATTTTGGCGTTGGCTGGCCTTTCCAAGCAGGAAACCGCTTCTCGCGGTAACCGCTTGGGCATTATTGGGATGGCCGTTGCCCTGATTGCCACGATTTGGGTGGCAATCGATAGTGCTGCTGCAGTACAGGGTGGCAAGCACGCGGGGATCGTGGCCGGGCTGATTGTTTTGGCGCTGGCTATTGGCGCGGTGCTCGGGGTACATAAAGCCCGTACCGTGGATATGACGGAGATGCCCGAACTGATCGCGCTCTTGCATTCCTTCGTGGGTTTGGCAGCTGTGATCGTGGGTTACAACTCCTTCCTGCTCCAACCGGGAAGGGATCACCCCGATAACGCTTTCCACATGGGTGAAGTAGGGCTTGCGGTCTTTATTGGTGCCGTAACTCTTACCGGTTCGATCGTTGCTTACTTGAAGCTTTCCGGGAAGATTTCCGGTAGCCCGCTCATGCTCCCGGGTCGCAATATTTTGAACCTGGTGGCAATCATTGCTTGCGTGGGCTTGATTATTTGGTTCGCGTGGACGCGTTCGGTGGCTTCCGGTATGGTGCCGCTCGCTATTCTCACCGTGATTTCTCTAGCCTTGGGCGCCCACCTGGTGCTCGCTATTGGCGGGGGAGATATGCCCGTGGTGGTCTCCATGCTCAATTCCTACTCGGGTTGGGCAGCTGCCGCGGCCGGCTTCACGCTCGGTAACGACCTGCTCATTATTACCGGTGCTTTGGTTGGTGCTTCCGGTGCCTACCTGTCTTACATCATGTGTAAGGCGATGAACCGTTCCTTCATCTCCGTGATTCTGGGCGGTTTTGGTACCGACGGCGGAAGCGCTGCCGGTGGCGATAAGGAATACGGTGCGCATACCGAAGTCACTGCGGAAGAAGTGGCGCAAAAGCTCAGCGATGCCCGTTCGGTGGTAATCGTGCCGGGCTACGGTATGGCCGTGGCCCAAGCCCAATACCCGGTGGCGGAGATGACGAAGAAGCTGCGCGATAAGGGTGTGGACGTAAAGTTTGCGATCCATCCGGTGGCGGGCCGCTTGCCTGGCCACATGAACGTGTTGCTGGCGGAAGCCAAGGTGCCGTATGACATCGTGCTGGAGATGGATGAAATCAATGACGACCTGGCCGATGTGGATGTGTGCCTGGTAATCGGGGCGAACGACGTCGTCAATCCGTCTGCTTCGGAGCCGGGCTCGCCAATTGCGGGCATGCCGGTGATCCGAGTGTGGGATTCGAAGGAAGTAGTGGTCTTCAAACGCTCTATGGGCGTGGGCTATGCCGGTGTACAAAACCCGCTGTTCTTCAACGAGAACACGGACATGTGCCTCGGTGATGCGAAGGCCTCCGTGGATGCCATCAATGCCGCGCTGTAATACTCTGGCAAGGATGCATAAGCGGATATAAGAAGCTGATAGGCAACGCGAGAGCCCGTGCAATTCTTCTTGGAATGGCACGGGCTCTCGCTCATATATATATATATATATATATATATATATATATATAGTTTTGCGGCGGAAACCATAAGGTTTCCGCCGCCTTTTGCGTTATACGTTTTTACGCGAAGCTCAGCTTAGGCAAGCTTATTGATCTGCTTAGCCAGCTTGGACTTACGGTTCGCGGCCTGATTCTTGTGGATCACGCCCTTGGAAACCGCCTTGTCCAACTTGCGACCGGCGGCATTGAGCGCCGCCTGGGCGGCCTCACGGTCACCGGAAGCAATCGCTTCGCGGGTCCGGCGCACGTAGGTGCGCAGTTCGGACTTGTAAGCCTGGTTACGAATACGCCGCTTCTCATTGGTCAGCACGCGCTTCTTCTGCTGCTTAATGTTTGCCACTGAAATCTCTTTCGATCAAAAGCCAATTGGTCGGCGAGGGAAGCGTTTCCCGCTGGACTGTGGGCGTGGGGCACCCGTGGTTGTGCGGAAAACAAGGACCTACCACCCGACCGGGGAAAGTCCAACTAGTCACTTTACCAGAGCAGAAGCCTCCCGAAGAGGCTAACCGTGTGATTTACATAGCGAGATTAGGGCGAGATCAAGACATAGCGAGATTAGGGCGAGATGAGGATGAAGCTAGGCAGAAGCGTGGGAACTGGCTGCGCTGTACTTATGTTGTGCCGAAGCAATGAGTTCCACGAGCAGCCCGTGGCATTCCTCAGCGTGCGGAACCCCGGAAAAGACCACGGTAGAACCATCCCGGATAGTGAATTCTAGCGTTCCCCAACCAGCCTTCGAATCTTCTGCCCGATAGCTCACCGCGCTTACTGCCGCCAGCGGGATGTCATGTGCCTTGCCGTGGGCTAGACCGTGGCGAGCCAGGAACCGGTGCGTGGTGAGCGTATAGGAAGTAGCTCGCCACCGCAGAAATGGGATCAATAGTAAACCGATCAGGAAGAATATCGTTACCGCAATAACCACCCACCAGGAAACGGGGCGCCAAGAGGCTGGTAGATAGATAAAGAACGCCACGGCCAAGATGAGAATCAGAACGGAGCTGCATATGCCGGGTAACAGCTGTGCGGCCGAGGGCCGCATACTGAGCACGACTTCTTCATCTGCACCTAGCAATCTCTGCGGAAAACTCATGCCCTCTATGGTGCCACAAGAAGAACCGAACCGAATCCAGAGTTTCGCACACACTTTGCTGCGGGGAAAGAAAACCGCAAAACGACCGCGGAAAACACTCATCGCGAGCACTTGCTGGAAGTACTTGTGGTAACACTTGCCGGAAGTGCTCGCCGGTAACACTTGCCGGCAACGCTTGATGGAAACATTCGCCAGTAACACTTTCTGGAAACGTTCACCGAAAAGTATCTACCGGAAAGTATCTACGGGAAAGTATCTGCCGGAAACTGCTCGCCAAAAAAACGGATTCCAGAAAAGAGGTGTTAGAAAAACAGCACCCGAAAAGCGCGCCTGAAAACAGCACCAGAAAAGAGCACCTGAAAATAGCGCCAGAAAAACGCCAGAAAACGGGTGTAAAAGTTTCCAGGCGCATTTACAATTGGGGGCGTGAGGTCAATTTTGGCCCGCAATCTCAAAGATGAGAGTGTAGATGGGAAAAACATGGGTCTTCAGAATTTGCGGCCACGTATACGCCGCGCTGTAGCCTGGCTCGGGGCGCTCATCCTCGCCCTGAGCGGTTTAGGAATTGCTGCGTTCGCCGGCCCGCTCGCGCAGGCCGCACCAGAAACACCGGCAGATATAGCTTCCGAAACACCGGCGGTCATAGCTTCCGAAACGCCGGCAGATACCACGGCGGATACCACGGCGGATACGCCTGCCGGAGCGCTGCCGGAAAAACCGGCAGCAACGCCACCGGGAATACCGGCGGATACCACGGCGGAAATGCCGTCCGGTACCGCACCGGCAGCCGCGGGTGAAGCGCCGGCAGGGCGCTCCGGCGTCGTCGTCACTTTGTTCCAGCATCCTTGGAACTCGGTAGCAAAAGAATGTACGCAAACTTTGGGGCCGGCAGGCGTGGCCTATGTGCAGGTCTCGCCGCCGCAGGAAACGATCAAAGGCTCGGCGTGGTGGACTTCGTATCAGCCGGTGAGCTATCAGCTGGAATCGAAGTTGGGCACCGCGGCCGAATTCCAACAAATGATTAATACTTGCCGGGCGGCGGGTGTGGGCGTCATCGTAGACGCCGTTATCAATCACACTACCGGGGTGGACCGGGAAGCAGGCACCGGGATTGCGGGTAGCAGTTTTGATGCCGCGGGGAATTTTCCCCAGGCCGGATATGGTCCGGAAGATTTCCACAAGTGCACGGAGAATATTAGCGATTACCGGAATGCGGAAAACGTGTGGAATTGCCGGCTGTCTGGTTTGCAAGATTTGGATACCGGGAGCGAAAAGGTTCGGGACCGGTTAGGTCAATATTTTGCGGACCTATTAGGCATGGGCGTGGCTGGTTTCCGGGTGGATGCCGTGAAACATATGTCCCCGGAAGATGTTGCGACGATCAAAGAAAAAGCTGCGGAAAAGGCCGAGGTGCCGGCCTCCCGGATTTGGTGGATGCAAGAAGTTATTGGCAATCCGGGGGAGGCCCCGCAAATCCAGCCCAGCAAATATACAGGTAGCGGGGAGGTTACCGAGTTTTCTTTCGCTTACCAGTTGCGGCAGCGTTTTAAGGGTTCCCTGCAGGGCGGGGAGCGCAAGCTTAGCGATATTGCTTCCGGGTTAGTGCCGAGCCAACAGGCCACGGTATTTGTGGATAACTGGGATACGGAACGCGGGGAGGCCACGCTGTCTTATAAAGACGGGCGGATGTACCAGCTCGCGAATGCTTTCTTGCTCGGCTACGGATATGGCACCCCAAATGTTTATTCGGGCTATCAGTTCACCGATGCGGATGCGGGAGCTCCGGGCGCGAGCGAAACCGCGGTTCCGGAAACTAGTTGCGGGCCCGATTCAGGGTGGAACTGCACGCAAAGGTGGACGGCTATTCGCGGCATGATTGCCTTCCATAACGCGACCGCCGGTGAACCGGTACAAAACTGGCAAGACGACGGCGATAACAATATTGCTTTCGAGCGCGGCCAACAGGGCTTCCTGGCTCTCAATAACACCGCACAACCGGCCGCGGCTAGCTATCACACGAGCCTGCCCAATGGCACGTATTGCAACGTGTATGCGGCCGGTGATTGTTCACAGACGGTTGCCGTAAAAGACGGCAAAATCGCCACGGAAATCCAGCCGCGCAGTGCCGTAGCTTTAATTGCGGGCGTACAGCCAGGAAGCGATCATCCAGCTGCGCGCGGGGCGGCAAGCGATCCGGCCGATCCGCAACTACCACCGGAAAGCAACACGCCAGCCGGCCCGGCAGACCCAGAAACCACGATTTTCTACAAGCCGGAAAGCACTTGGACCGCCCCGTACTTGCACTATGGCCGCGGCGATGCCTGGACCCAGGTACCGGGCCAGCCCATGCAAAAGGTTGGGCGACGGCTGGTATTCCTTGCGGATAAATACCTCCCAAGCTACCGAATTCGTATTCAATAACGGGGCTGGCGTTTGGGACAACCCGGCAGGCGGCGGTAACTACCGGGTAGAACCGGGCACTACCTACGCGGCCGTGGCAGATAAACAGCTGAGTTTTACCAATCCGGTGCCACCCCAATATGAACCAAAGACCCGCGTAATAGTGCATTATGCTCCGGCTGCCGGGGATACCGCCGGCGCGCAACGCGGAGTTTACCTGTGGGGAAACGATAAAGAAGGCAATACTTTGGCCGGTAAGCACTACCAGTTCACCGGCGAAGATAGTTTCGGGAAAGTATTCGAAACCGAAATTCCGGGAGCTTATGAGCCAGGAAAACTTGGCCTTATTGTGACCACACCGGCCTGGGATAAAGATGGCGGGGATCGTATGCTCGATGCTTCCAGCGGCACCGCCGAAGTGTGGATAACTGGCGGTAGCGATACAACGGCGACTCAAGCCCCAGCGCAGTACCAAAAACGGCCGGCAGTATTGGACGTGAAAGTCCACTACCTGCGCCCGGCCGGCGACTATCAAGATTGGGATCTGTGGACCTGGGCGGAGGGGCTCAACGGTTCTTCCCGGCCTTTCAACAGCCATGATGATTGGGGCAAGCTAGCAACATTCCGGCTCGAATCAGGTAGCGGGATAGCCAGCCCGAGTTTTATTGTGCGCGAGGGCGCAGATGCGTGGAAGAGTAAAGATCCGGGTGAAGGCGACCGGGTGATACCGCAATCGGCGATTACGGTTACCGATCCGGGTGGTAATGGCACAAATAGTAAAGGTGAAGCCGAGATCTGGCTCGTTAGTGGAGACTGGACGGTGTATACGAATCCTAGTGTTATCAACACCAAACGCGGTTTGGTGAAAGCAGAAATTTCTGGCCTTTCGCAAATCACAGCCCGGCTGGCCGGCCCGGTGGATCCGGCCGCGCTTACACCGCAGACCGTGCAGGTGGCCGGCGCGCAGGTTGCGAATGTAGAACTGGCCGCAGATAAATCGGCAGTGGTGATTACTACGGCCCAGCCGCTCGACGTCGCCGCCGCTTACCAGGTAAGCGCACCGGAATACGGTGAAGTAACGGCAAGCGCTGGCGCGGTGGTACGCACCCCGGAATTTGACGCAGCTTATGCCTATAGTGGCGCGCTTGGCGCCCAATACGAAAAAACGGGAACCACTTTCGCGCTGTGGGCACCTACCGCAGCGCAAGTTCACGTGCGGCTCTACAAAACCACAGACCGCGAAGCGCAGCTGGCCAGCGAACACGCACTTACCCGCGGGGAGAAAGGCGTGTGGCAAGTGCGGCTGCCGGGAGACCTCGACGGCACGGCCTATGACTTCCGGGTTACCTTCGCTAATGGCACGGAAAATCTTTCCCCAGATCCCTATGCCCATGCCGCTGTGGAAAACGGGATGCGAAGCGTAGTGCTTTCTCCGGAAAGTGCTTCCCGCGGTGCCCAAGGGGAGCGGATGCCAGCTTTTGGCCCGGCCACTAATGCAAGTATTTCGGAAATGAATATTCGCGATTTTTCGATTCACCCCGATTCGGGTATTTCTGCGGCAAAACGCGGCAAATATTTGGGCGTGGTGGAAGGCGGCACCCAGGCCAAAACCGGTAATCCATCCGGTTTGGATTATCTGAAACAGTTGGGCGTTACCCACGTGCAGATCATGCCGTTCTACGATTTTGGTTCCGTGGATGAATCCGGAGATCTAGGCTATGCAGCCGCCCAACATGGCCAGCAAAACTGGGGTTATGACCCGGAGAATTACAATGTGCCGGAAGGTTCGTATGCTTCGAATCCAGCCGATCCGAAAGCCCGCCTGGCCGAAGCGAAGCAAATGGTGGCTGGTCTGCATAAAGCAGGTTTGCGGGTGATTATGGATGTGGTCTATAACCACGTATACAACCCCGAAAAGCACGCCTTTAATCTGACGGTTCCGGGCTACTACTTCCGGTATGACGCTGCGGGCAAGCTGGTCAATAATTCCGGGGTAGGTAATGACACGGCTTCGGAACGGGCGATGATGCGCAAATACATCGTCGATTCGGTGGTCTATTGGGCTACCGAATACGGGGTGGACGGATTCCGCTTCGACCTTATGGGCCTGCACGATGTGGAAACCATGCGGGAAGTGCGGGCAGCACTCAACCAGATCGATCCTTCCATCATTGTGCTCGGTGAAGGTTGGGATATGAACCGCACTTTGCCGAAGGATGCGATGGCAATCCAGCCCAATGCGGGTAAGCTCGCGCCCGGGCCCGACCCCCGGAAAGTGGACATGGGGGTGGTGTTTATGCTGCAAGGTCAAGTGTAGCTGACGCGTGTTTTTCGAAGGTGTCTGGGGCCTGGTAATTGCACCAGGTGTGCAATCGTTTCGTGTTATACCGAGTACACCACGCAAAGACCTGCCGGCGGCAGGAGAGCATGTTGGGGAAAACCTTCGCATTTTTGAGAACTTCTCGTTTGAGCGTTGCATTAAATGACTCTGCCAGCGCGTTATCGGCACTACTGCCTACAGCTCCCATGGATTGTTGTACTCCCAACTGGCGGCATGTTTCTTGAAATACAGAGGAGGTGTATACACTGCCGTGATCAGAATGGAAAATCGTTCCACGCAAGGATCCTCGCTGGTCTGCGGCCATCAGTAATGCCTCTCGGGCGAGTTCAACACGCATGTGATCTGCAATCGCAAAACCGACCAGTTTCCGGGAGAAACAGTCAATCACAGTAGCCAGATACATATTCTTTTGCCCGGCAAGGGGAAGATATGTAATGTCCCCGACAAGCTTGTCGTTAGGCCTGGCCGCGGTGAAATCACGCTCGAGAAGATCATCAAAGACCCGCTTATGTGGATCACTGACAGTAGTGCGAACACGACGTTTTTTCGTAAAACCTGCCAACCCGAGAGCTTTCATCACCCGTGCTACGCGTTTGTGATTTACCGGCTGGTCCGGGGTCTGCGCAGTAAGCAACGCGGCTATACGTTTAGCACCATACAAGCCACCTTCCGCCTCGAAAGCGATCCGAATTCGCTCCCCTAGCAGCCCGTCAGCGTATACCTGTTGCTCGCGCCGGGCCGCATTTGCGGCCCACTTGTAATAGGAAGAACGCCTTACTTTCAGTACGGTACAC
The DNA here is from genome assembly GCF_900618115.1 of Actinobaculum suis. NCBI lineage: Bacteria > Bacillati > Actinomycetota > Actinomycetes > Actinomycetales > Actinomycetaceae > Actinobaculum > Actinobaculum suis. Next base: position 5,299 of record NZ_UYIO01000002.1, on the reverse strand, counting down.
ATCCGCTTGACTGAGAACTCAGTACGGTGGTCCTCGATGAACTTGAAGCGGATCACAAGCCCATCTCCTTCGCGAAATACTGCGCCGCCTTGCGCAAAATATCGCGTTCTTCTTTCAAAAGCGCGTTTTCCTTTTCGAGTTGTCGGATTCTCTCTGCTTCAGATAAGACCCGCGCCGCCTCTGCTTCTTTGCGCCGCCTGGCCCGCACCCCGGTGCCAAACTGGTTTACCCAGTTTTGCAGCGAATTACGATTAATTCCCAGATCAGAAGCAACCTGCGCCATTGAAGCCTCGCTGGACTCGTACGCGGCTACCGCGTCTTTCTTGAACTGCGCGGAATATGTTTTACGGGACATGGTAGAAGACTACCTTTCTCCGGCTGAACGCCGGGGCTAGCCTATGTCCACCAACAGGGGGTCAGGTCCCCCGGCGCGGTAGGCGCTGACGATAATGGCGTGGCTTTCTTTAATGATTCGATTCGTGATGGTTTGAAAGGTTCCGTGTTCGAGGCCTCCGATACTGGTTTTGTATCGGGCAAACCGGGCCAGGAAACCCTCATTGCGAATAATGTTTTGGGTTGCCAAAACCCGGAGGGGCTGAGTCCGTGTACGAACGGGAATGCCAATACTGGTTATGCCGCGCCCGGTCAGATCGTGAACTACGTGGAAATCCACGACAATCTCACCCTGTTCGATAAACTGCTCGCTTCCCGGCCCAATGATTCGGAACAAACTCGGGCTGCACGCGCAAAGCTAGCTAATTCCGCGGTTTATTTGGCACAGGGGATTCCGGCCGCGCAATTGGGGCAGGAATTCTTGCGTACCAAGGGTGGAGACGAAAATTCTTACAATTCCGGGGACGGTCCGAATGCGATCGATTGGAGCCGGGCACACGAGCAAGCCGATTCGGTGGCTTATACGCGCGGCTTATTGGCGCTTCGGCAAAGTGCGCCGGCCTTCCGCTATCCCACTTTCGAACAGGTAAATGCTAATTCCAAGCTCCTGCGGGCCGCCGACGGCGTAGTTGCTTGGACGGTGCGAGACACCGAGCACAGCTATGTGGTGGTGTTGAATTCCACCGACGCCGCCGTTCCTGTGGATATCCCCGCCGGCACATACGACCTACTGGTAGCGAATGGAAAGGTAGAGCTTTCCGCGCCACAAACGGTAACGATCGGCGAAACGCCCTATGCCGCGGGCGCGCTTAGCGCCACGGTTTTGCGCCTGCATACAGATAATGCGGGCGAACCGGGTGCTGAAGATGCCGATCAGACTGGCGCTGAAGATGCTGGCCAGGCTGGTGGTGAAGGTACCGAGGCCGGTGCTGAGACGGGTGCTGAAGGTACCGAGGCCGGTGCCGAAGATGCTGGCCAGACTGGCGCTGAAGACGCCGGCCTGACCGGTGCTGAAGGTGCCGACAAACCTGCCGTTGAAAAGCCGGTTGGTGTGTGGGCGGTTGAAAATGACGCTCGTGGTGTGTTGTATGTGAATGCGTGGGGTCAGGGTAAGGCTGATCGTACGGTCAATTATGGTAACCCGAACGATGAGATTATTTTCGGTGACTGGGATGGTGACGGTATCGATACGCCGTTGGTGCGCCGGGGCAACGCGTTCTTGGGTACCAATGGCTTTGGCGGTGTGGCCCAGTTCGAGTTTGCCTACGGTAACGCTGGGGATGCAGTCCTGGTAGGGGACTGGAACGGCGATGGCAAGGACACGATTGCCGTAGTTCGCGGTAACCAAGTGTTCGTGCGTAGTTCGCTGACCAGCGGTGTTGCTGACGCGGTTTATGGTTATGGCAACCCGACCGATACCCTTATTGCGGGGGATTGGAACGGTGACGGCAAGGATACTTTGGCCGCTGTGCGTGGAAATATCTTCTACGTGCAAAGCAAGCTGGAAGATACCAAGGCACCGCTGGAGTTTACTTATGGTACTGCTGGTGACCGCGTAATTGTTGGTGACTGGAACGGTACGGGCAAGGACGGGGTTGGAGTTGTACGCGGCAACCAGTTCTTCCTAAAGAACAAGCTGGTCACGGGCGCCGCTGATGAAGTCTTTGCCTACGGTAATGCGAAGGATGTTTCGGTGGTTGGTGATTGGGACGGGGACGGGATCGACACCCTGGCCGTAGACCGCCGCTAACACCACAGCTAGCACCGCTAGCGTCTAACGCCGTAGCTAGCGCCGTTGCTAACATAACGCCGGTTTTGAGCCGCTAACATAAAGCCGGTTTCGGCGTGTTAGATCTAGGCCAAACTGGCCCAGATAAATAGAACAAGCGGGATGTATGAAACATGGTTAGTTTCATACATCCCGCTTCGGCGTCTTACATCGGCGTTCACATACAAAACAACCCTGCCGTAAAGGTGGCGAATGCTGGGCACCAGATCGTCATGCACGTCCACGACGAGATCGTCATCGACGAACCCCCAAGACTCGGGCTTCACCGTCGCCGACGCCTGCTGTTGAGCGCAGGTTTATTTTGAGGGTATAGCGCAAAGTTTTTTGCGGGTCGCCGAGTTTATGAAGGCATAAAAGTGCCCTTCCCGGTTTTCAATGAGTGTTACTAACATTCGCTCGTTGAAAAAGGGGTGGGAAGGGCTGATGAAATCTCAAAGGACCATCATGGAAATTCTAGAAGCTTTTGATCTGGTTGGCACGTATTGTGGTGCGGCTGCCTTGGCGGGTTGCGCGCCGAACACGGTGCGTCGTTATGTGGAGTTGCGCCGGGCGGGGGACCCGATCCCCAAGCGGGCGTCACGGGCACGGATTATTGACGAGTACATGGGCAAGATTGAAGAACTCGTGGCTCGTTCCCAGGGACAGATCCAGGCGAAAAAAGTCCACGAAAAACTGGTCGCGATGGGGTTTACGGGCTCGCAACGGACCACGGACAAAGCGGTTCGGGAAGCGAAACAGGAATGGAAGGCGTGTCGGGCTCGAGTGTATCGGCCCTGGATTGCTGAGCCGGGTGGGATTACCCTTGTTTTGTTGACACTGGATTAGAGGGATTGCCTGTGGTGTTGATTCCTTGGGAGGTTGTGTCTTCTGGCTCGCTATGAATCGTAAGGGAAGGCGGTTTACCCCTGAATACCGGCGGGATACTGCGAGTCAGGTGATTGATACTGGCGAGTCGATTGCGTGTGTGGCTAAGGCTTTGGGCTTGTCTGCGCAGACTCTTGGTAAATGGGTTGGGCAAGAGCGTAAGAGACGGCTCGTAGAATCGGGTGGCAAGCCGGATATTGAGCAGTTGCAAAAAGAGCTGGCTCGCACTCAGCGGGAGTTGGCCAAAGCGAGAATGGAACGCGATTTCTTGGAAAAAGCGGCCGCCTTCTTCGCTGCCAAGCAACAACAACGGAAGCGGCCCGGAGTTGATGGATGCGCAGAAGGCTTATGGATACTCGGTTACATTCATGGCGGCAGTTCTTGGGGTTTACTGGCCAGGGTTATTATGCGTGGCGTTCCCGAAGCGCCCTACGCCAGGCCAGGGCACAGCAGCGGCGGCGTTTTGATGAGGCGGTAGCAAAAGAGTTTGAAAACTCCCGGCAAACTTATGGGGCGCCGCGTCTAGCAATAGCCCTGCGCCGGCGCGGTATTCATGCCGATAAGCAGACCACTCAAACCGTGCTAAAAGCCTTGGATATGGCGATTGGGCTACGGGGCAAGCACCAGGCAAATTGGTGTTGCACGCGGACCCGGATCCACACGGCTATCGGCGGTCACACACCCGTCAAATATGAATTAATAACCGCGGTACCATTCGTGGAAGCCGCTTAGAAAAACGTCAACAACTTGAGGACAAGCCCAAAGGATGGATGAGGCGAGAAGGGCACACGACCTTCCTAGAGCATAAACGTTGGGCTTTGGCCTCAGCCAAAGTCACGCTATGCGCGCTTCCGACTCGAACTCCGGGCTACCCTTCGCTGGGTGTGGTACCGGTATCTCAGTCGGCTGTGGAGCAGCAGTTCGCCTCCTGCCGCGCCCCAAACCTCTTGCTATTCAGCGAAAACCGCCCAATCAGTGATTCCGCCGGGATTCGGCGAAACCACCGCTACTCAGCGATGTGGCTTCTACTCAGCGAAAACCGCGTTGATCATCGCGGGCGAATTGGCCTCGCTGCGGTCTACGCGTTTCCTAATCGACCGGTAGGCGAGGAAGATAAGCATTCCCGCCACGGCCACCATCACGATGGCACCACCCGGCCGCACCTCATGGTAGTAGGAGAGGGTGATACCCGTCATCGTGTAGATCACGCCGAGGAGTACCGACAGCAGCGTGGTATCCCGGTAGCTACGCGAAACCAGCAGCGCCGCTTGCCACCGGCAGCACCATAATCGAGACCACCAAAAGCGCCCCGATGATCTTCGAACCAAGCGCCACCGTCACCGCGGCGAGCGCCGTGAAAATCGCATTACTCATACCAACGCGCGTACCGGAAAGCCGTGCAAGCGTGGGATCTACCGACATATCAAGCAGCGATCCGTAGAGCACAATCGAGGCACCCACCACGAGCACAAATACCACCGCGGTGAGAATGAGGTCGCTCCACATCACCGAGGAAATACTTCCGAACAGATATGATTCGAAGCTGCGGCCACCGGGTGCCAGATCCGAGAGGATCACGGCTAAACCAAGACCGGCCGCCATCGTCACCGCGGTTGCCAGATCGCCGTACTGCGGCGCGTATTTACGGATCGTTTCAATCAGGAACGCCCCGGCAACCGCCACCAGGATGGCGCCCGCCACCGGGTTGAAACCGGCAATTAGCCCCAGGCCCACACCCGCCAGTGCGGTATGCGACAGCGCGTCACCCATCATGGCGGTACGCCGGTTGACCATCACCACGCCGATCAGCGGAATCGAGATTCCCAGCATGAGGCCGACCATGAGGGTCCGGCGCATAAACTCAAATTCCAGCATGAAGTTGGCCCTCCTGAATATTGATGAAGGTATCGATATTCATATTCTCAATAATCGTCTTCGTATCATGCGTCACGATCAGAACGGTCAGCCCTTTTTCTGACGTGTACTTATCGAGGAACTGCAGGAATTCCTCACGGCTTTCTTTGTCGACGCCGGCGGTCGGCTCATCCAAAATAACGATTTCCCGGATCGTGAATGAGCGCACGCGTAATCATGACGCGCTGCTGCAAACCGCCGGAGAGTTCCGAAAACGGGAAGTGAATATATTTCTCAAGCCCCATCTGCGTTAGTGTGTCTTCGGCACGGTCCAGATGCCGGCGTCGCGGAATTTTCACAAAGCCGAAATCAGAAAGCAGACCCATCACCACGATTTCG